>NZ_JACVBK010000029.1:0-335 GCF_014852325.1 Pseudomonas sp. PDM01 | reverse complement strand
AAGACGACATTCGCCGAAAATTCGCGATTAAACTCACAAATTTTACCTTAGCCTGAATAAACACCAGTGAAAGTGCTATCCAGTCTATCTTTCTATCACATACCCAAATTTTTAAAGAACGATCTAGTCAAAGACTAGAAATCAATATTCACACTGGAATATTCATTTCTAAACTCGAACAAAACAAACCACCTTAAAGGCTGGCCTCTCGTCTTCTTCAATGAATCAAGCAATTCGTGTGGGAACTTATGGAGCAGCTGATGTCGTCGATTAAGGAGGTGATCCAGCCGCAGGTTCCCCTACGGCTACCTTGTTACGACTTCACCCCAGTCATG
>NZ_JACVBK010000028.1:0-456 GCF_014852325.1 Pseudomonas sp. PDM01 | reverse complement strand
CGGATGGCCTGCTGACCCTCACCGTGGGCGGCATCGCCGTGGTCACGGCGGGCGTGGCGGCAGGTTTCCCGCAATCGAGCGAGACCGACACCGGCGCGATCTTCACCATCACCGGTTACAACCCGGCGACCGGCGTGGTGAGCTACAGCTACACGTTGCGTTACGACAGCGACCACCCGAATCCCGGTGGTGCCGACAGCATCTCCGAGAACTTCGATGTGACGGCCAAGGATGTCAACGGCAGCACCGCGACCGGACAGATCAACGTCAACATCGTCGATGACACACCGAACGCCAACCCTGAGGCAACGTCGGTGGTGGAGGGCGGCACCGTCAGCGGCAACGTGCTGTGGAATGACGTCGCCGGCGCCGATGGCCCCTTGCTCGGCGGTGGCGTGGTCGGCGTGCGCGCCGGCTCGGACACCTCGACCCCGGTCAACGGCGGGCTCAACACCC
>NZ_JACVBK010000027.1:0-474 GCF_014852325.1 Pseudomonas sp. PDM01 | reverse complement strand
CATTAGGGGAATATATTCTTTTTTAAAGTAATAATGGTTACCGATTTACTATATTCAGACTTGCTTGAAGTGAAATACTGTATGCCGGATTGCCTTTGCCTTCTACCGTATTGGTAAAGTAATTATAATCAAGCTCAATCCATTTCTGCAGTTTAGTTTCATAGTTGTCGGGATATTGTGCCTGCTCGATATCCGGTAACGTTTTGAAGTGTTCCAGCACGGCGCTAAAGAAATTTGTCAGCTTTCCGCTGCTGTTATATTCAGCCATCGCTTTGGCGACAACTTCTTTTCGCCAGGCGTATTCCTGGTCGGTAGACGCTTCCCATGCGGCTCTTCTTTCGTTGGTGGTGTAGAGCCCGCTGTCGTCATAAGTCACTAAGGCCAGTTGCTCGCGTGTAAAGCCAGCGAAAGGGTTTCTGCCGTCGCCATTAACAAATTTTGTGGCTTGCGCGGCTCTGGCTAAACGTTCGGGAT
>NZ_JACVBK010000026.1:0-500 GCF_014852325.1 Pseudomonas sp. PDM01 | reverse complement strand
CCCGTGCCCCTTTCCCTTTCCCCCTCTTCCCCCCCTCCCCTTCTCCCCTCCCTCTCCCTTCTTCTTTCTCTTTCCTCTTCTCTCTCCTTTCTCCTTCCTCCCCCCCTTCCCTCTCCCCTTCCTCTCTCTCCCTCTTTCCCCTCCCTCTCCCCCCCTCCCCTTTTCCTCCTTTTCTTCTTCTTCTTCCTTCTCTCCCCTCTTCCTTCCTTTCCCTCCCCTTCTCCTCCTCTCCTTTCTCCTTCCTTTCCTCTCTTTTTTCGCCTTCCCGCCTCTCCCTTTTTCTTCCCTCCCTGCCGCCCCCGGTCTCCTCTCCTCCTCCCCTTCCTCCCTTCCCTTCCCCTCTTCTTTTCTCCCTCCCTCCTTCCTTTTTTCTCCTCCCTCTCTTTTCCTCCTCCCCCCTCCCTCTTTTCTCCTCCTTCCTTTCTCTCCTTCCCCCTTCCTTCTCCTCCCTCCTTCTTTCCCTTTCCTCCCCCCTCCCCTCCTTTCTCTTCTCCCCCTCT
>NZ_JACVBK010000025.1:0-584 GCF_014852325.1 Pseudomonas sp. PDM01 | reverse complement strand
TATGCGCTTCTTCACTTGACCATATAACCCCAAGCAATCTGGTTATACTGTGAAGACGACATTCGCCGAAAATTCGCGATTAAACTCACAAATTTTACCTTAGCCTGAATAAACACCAGTGAAAGTGCTATCCAGTCTATCTTTCTATCACATACCCAAATTTTTAAAGAACGATCTAGCCAAAGACTAGAAATCAACATTCACCACCATCACGATGGAATGCTCATTTCTAAGCTTTATACAATCAGAAGCAGTAGTGGTGGAGCCAAACGGGATCGAACCGTTGACCTCCTGCGTGCAAGGCAGGCGCTCTCCCAGCTGAGCTATGGCCCCGTATTGCTACAGGATCCCACACAAAAATTGGTGGGTCTGGGCAGATTCGAACTGCCGACCTCACCCTTATCAGGGGTGCGCTCTAACCAACTGAGCTACAGACCCAATTTCGGGCTGCTTCTTATCGTCTTCTTCAATGAATCAAGCAATTCGTGTGGGAACTTATGGAGCAGCTGATGTCGTCGATTAAGGAGGTGATCCAGCCGCAGGTTCCCCTACGGCTACCTTGTTACGACTTCACCCCAGTCATG
>NZ_JACVBK010000024.1:0-611 GCF_014852325.1 Pseudomonas sp. PDM01 | reverse complement strand
TGCCCTCGCTCCGGTCCTGCTCCGTGGGCCCGCCGCCATCGGCCATCCCTGGCCGGGGGCGGCTAACCCGGCATCCATGCCGGGTTGCCCACTACGCAGAACCTGCGCTCGGCCTCTCGAGGGGGCGGTGCGTCCAGATCAAAAGCGGAAGGCGAGCTAACGCTCGGCCTGATGAGTGGTGAGAAGCAAAAGCACACGCGATTCCCTGTAGGAGCCGGCTTGCCGGCGAAAAACGCCCGGACACCGCGTTCATTCAGGCAGCCCGCGTTATCGTTGACGTCCATCGCCGGCAAGCCAGCTCCTACAATTTTGAATCGTGTGAACCCAATCCCCGTGTAGGAGCCGGCTTGCTGGCGATAGCGGTGGATCAGTCGACGTTTGTATTGACTGGACGGATGCCATCGCCAGCAAGCCGGCTCCTACAGGGGAGTGGTGCACAGTCCGGAATGAGTGAACGCATCAAAGAAGGACAACGCGAACAACCGAAGAGCCAGGTCGGCTTTCAGGCCGCCTCGGCGGCTGTGGCGGTGGTCGCCCCCTCGAGAGGCCGAGTGGAGGTTCTGCGCAGTGGGCAACCCGGCATGGATGCCGGGTTAGCCGCCCCCGGCCAT
>NZ_JACVBK010000023.1:0-712 GCF_014852325.1 Pseudomonas sp. PDM01 | reverse complement strand
AGGAAGAAAAAAAGAAAGGGAAAGGGAAAAGGGGGAAGGGGGGAAGAAAAGGGGGGGGAAAGGAGAAAGGAAAAGGAAAGGGGAAAGAGAAGGGGAGGAGAAAGAGGGAAGGAAAGGGAAGGGGGAGGGGAGGGAGGGGAAGAAAAAAGAGAAGGAGAGGAAGGGGAGGAGGGAGAAAGGAGGAAAGAGAAAGGGAAAGGGAAGGAGAAGGGAAGAGAAGGGAAAGAAAAAAGGGAGGGAGGAGGAAAAGGGGAGAAGGGAGGAGAGGGAAAAGAGAGGAGAGGAGGAAGGAGGGGGAAGGGGGGGAGGAGGGAAGAGGAGAGGGAAAGAAGAGAGAAGAGAGGGGAGGAAGGGGGGAAAAAGGAAGGGAGAAGGAGGGGAAAGGGAGGGGAGGAAAAAGGAGGAGGGAAGGGGAAAAAAGGGGAGGGAAGAGAAGAGGGGGAAAAGAAAGAGGAAAGGGAAAGAAGGGGGAGGAGAGGAGAAAAAGAAGGGGAGGAAAAAAGAAAGGGAGAGGAAAGAAAGGGGAGGAGGAGGGAAGAAAAGAAGAAGAGAGGGGAAAGGAAAAGAGAAAGAGAGGAAGAGGGAGGAAGGAGGAGGGAAGGAGGAGAGAAGAGAAGAAAGAAGGAAGGAAGGGGGAGGAGGGGGGAAGGAAAGGGAAGAGGGAAGGAGAGGAGGGGGGAGGAGGAAGGAAGAAGGGGAAAAGGATTGGTGG
>NZ_JACVBK010000022.1:0-1310 GCF_014852325.1 Pseudomonas sp. PDM01 | reverse complement strand
TGTCTAGTCCTGAAATAGGTTTACACCTGTTTCATCCCAGCGCCCGATGCATCGCATCGGGCGTTTTGTATTTCAAAGACTGGTGCGGACGCTCGTGGTTGTAGATCGATATTGATTCACTCACCATCTTCTTCGCCTGCATCAAGTCCTGTGGCCTCTGAAGCAGAAGCTCCGTCTTCAAGATCCCGTTGACCCGCTCTGCCAAGGCATTTTGGTAGCAGTCATAGCCGTCCGTCATCGAACACCTGATGCCGTGCTTCGCGTGCAACGCCTGGTACATTCCCGAGCAATACTGGCTGCCTCTGTCCGAGTGATGAACCAGCGGCTGTTCCGTCCTGCGCCGCTTCACCGCGCGGCGTAGCGCTTGCGCTACCGACTCGGTGTGCAGGCTTTCATGGACGTGATAGCCCACGATCTTTCGCGAAAAAGCATCCGTCACAAGGCTCAGATAGGCCACACCTTCCTGAGTGGGCACATACGTAATGTCAGCCACCCAGACTTGCTCCGGGCCGCTTGGGAC
The DNA here is from genome assembly GCF_014852325.1 of Pseudomonas sp. PDM01. Taxonomy (NCBI): domain Bacteria; kingdom Pseudomonadati; phylum Pseudomonadota; class Gammaproteobacteria; order Pseudomonadales; family Pseudomonadaceae; genus Pseudomonas; species Pseudomonas sp. PDM01. The sequence goes on along the minus strand of NZ_JACVBK010000022.1, from coordinate 790 downwards.
GACCTGATCAGGGCCGGGCTTGAGCAGGTTCGGATGGCGTCGAAAGCGATGATGGCTGTCGGTCGTCTTGTGATAAGCCCGCTTGCGAGCCACCAATAAACGTCTTTCGCGCAGAATCGAAAACAGCCGATCTCGACCCACTTGCAGCTCAAGTTGCGGCTGGCACTGCAGTAAATAATGCAGCTTTCGAGTGCCCAGACGTGGCTGCCGCTGACGCTTTTGCTGAACGAAATCGGCAACCTTCTGATCCAGAACCAGACGAGCAGCATCGGTGCGATTGCGTTTGTAGTAAGCCTGTCGGCTTATCCCCATGAACTGGCAAGCCCTGCTGATGCTCAGGTTTTGGATTCGTTTTTGCGCGAGGACTTGCCGGGACGCTTTTTTACGACAGAAAGACCGTAGTCATTTTTCAAGACATCGACGACAGCCTCGAAAAACTGCGCTTTCTGATTGGACAGCGCCAGCTGCTCTTCGAGCTCTTTGATGCGTTGTTCAGGTGTTAATGGTCGGTTTTTGTCGGGCATAGATCCCATCCTCGGCGAGCCAATGTAGGTGCCTGGGCTCCAATCTTGCCGACCATGCTTGCGTAACCACGTCAAAACAGTCGTTTTGCCTTGAATCCCGTAGCGCTCCTGAGCCTCTTTATAACTCAGCTCGCCTTTTTCGACTTGGTCGACGACCGACAATTTAAAGGTCAGCGTGTAGTCTCGCTGACTACGCCTTTTTGCTGATTCCATTACGTCCTCCTGAAAATAGATCAGAAGGTGTAAACCTTATTCAGGACGGGACA
>NZ_JACVBK010000021.1:0-1394 GCF_014852325.1 Pseudomonas sp. PDM01 | reverse complement strand
CGGCCAAAAGCAATGGGATGGACTCCTCCTCACCTCGGCATCTTGAGTGCCAGACTGAAGGTGCGAACCACAGTCAACCGTGAGAAGGAGTCCACACATGAAGCTTATGCGCATTGGGGTCGACCTGGCCAAGAACGTGTTTCAGATCCACGGCGTGGATTGTCATGAACAACCCATCTGGCGGCAATGCCTACCGCGTGATCGCTGGCTGCAAACGGTGCTGGAGAAAATCGAACCCGGCTGTGAAATCGGTATGGAGAGTTGCGGTGGAGCCCATCATTGGGCGCGACAACTACAGGCACGCGGATTTCGGGTGAGACTGATCGCGCCGCAGTTCGTCAAACCATACGTCAAGAGCAACAAGAATGACGCCAACGATGCCGAAGCAATCTGTGAGGCAATGAGCCGCCCCAGCATGCGCTTCGTCGCCGTCAAGACGATTGAGCAACAGGATATCCAGGCGACGCATCGCATCCGAGCCGGCTTGATCGAACAGCGCACGGCCAAAGCCAATCAGATCCGTGGCCTGGTTGCCGAGTACGGCCTCGTCGCTCCGAAAGAGTTGCTGATGCTGCGTCGCGCCATACCGTGCTGGTTGGAAGAGACGGATAACGGTTTGACGGTACGTTTTCGTCGTCTGCTGGATGGCTTGTGGGGCGACCTTCGCACACTGGATGAACGCGTGGGCGAACTCGACAGCGAGATATCGGCAATCGCGGCAAGTGAACCAACGGCCGTTCGCTTGCAGCAGCTGCGCGGGGTCGGCCCGATGATAGCCACCGCACTCGTTGCTGCCATTGGTGATGCCCGACAGTTTGCCAATGGCCGGCAGTTGGCCGCCTCGTTAGGGCTGACGCCGAGGCAACACAGCTCCGGCGGCAAGGATCGACTGCTGGGCATCAGCAAACGTGGCGATGCTTATCTGCGTACGCTGATGATCCATGGTGCACGATCGGCACTACGCACGGCCAAATTTAAAGATGACCGGCTCAGCCAGTGGGCTGTCCGTTTAGCTGAGCGCTCACATCCTAATGTGGCGGCTATTGCGCTAGCCAACAAAACTGCGCGCATGGCTTGGGCGATGCTACGCAACGGCACTGATTACCAACCGGATCGGGCAGCGGCCTGACCCATTTATCCAAGGAGAAGCACCTCTACACCACGATTGCGAAGCAACCCGAACAATGGCAAACCGGTCGAACCGGCGTCGGCAAAACCCTCTAATGACCAGGTGCGTAAAGCACGTAAAAGCAATTGGGAGCCGACGCGCGAATAGCCCATCATGGCCCTGCATCGAATCGATGCTGAAATCAGAGGCCGAATATACGTGTGCAGTCGGCACGGGCGCCAAAGCGAAGGGGGCTTGCAACGAGGAGGAGTCCATATACGGTCAT